>NZ_JBHTRF010000014.1:119071-159598 GCF_042796115.1 Kitasatospora sp. NPDC056446
TGTTGCTGCGGGGGGTGGGATTCAACCCCCCCCCCAACAATTTTTTATACCCCCGGGTGGTCTGCGCGCGCGGGGGGGGGGGGCGGGCCCCCCCGGGCCCCCCCGCCACCACCCGCCCCGGCGTCGTACCGGCGCCGAACCGGCAGTACCGCCGGGCACACCCGCCCGGCACCACCACCACCCGGACCACCCGTCCGGCACACCCACCGAAGGAGCTCCCATGACCACCGCCGCCGCCCAGCGCAAGCCCATCGCGGTCGACCCCGCCCGCGTCATCGCCGACCCCGGCTACGGCGAGGCCTTCACCGAGCACCTCTTCAGCATCGACTGGTCGCCCGAACTGGGCTGGCACGGCGCCGAACTGAAGCGCCTCGACAACCTGTCCCTGCACCCCGCCACCCTCGGCCTGCACTACGGCCAGGTCATCTTCGAGGGCCTCAAGGCCCACCGCCGGGTCGACGGCACCGTCGCCGCCTTCCGCCCCGAGGACCACGCCCGCCGCTTCCAGCGCTCCGCCCGCCGGCTGGCGATGCCCGAGCTGCCGGAGGAGATCTTCACCGGC
Source organism: Kitasatospora sp. NPDC056446 (assembly GCF_042796115.1). Classification (NCBI taxonomy): domain Bacteria; kingdom Bacillati; phylum Actinomycetota; class Actinomycetes; order Kitasatosporales; family Streptomycetaceae; genus Kitasatospora; species Kitasatospora sp. NPDC056446. The sequence goes on from NZ_JBHTRF010000014.1 coordinate 119,634, forward strand.
GCCATCGAGCAGCTGATCGAGCGCGACGGCGGCATGCTCTCCGACGACCCGACGCACTGCGTCTACCTGCGCCCGATCATGTTCGCCACCGACGTCACCCTGATGCTGCGGCCCTCCAACGGCTACCGCTTCCTGCTGATGGCCTTCGTCGCGGCCGGGTTCTTCGGCGACGACGTCGAGTCGGTCTCGGCCTGGGTCAGCCACGACTACGTCCGGGCGTTCCCCGGCGGCACCGGCAACGTCAAGGTGGCCGGCAACTACGCCGGCTCCTTCGCCGCCCAGCGCCAGGCCCAGGAGGCCGGCTGCCCGCAGGTGCTCTGGCTGGACGCGACCGAGCGCAAGTGGATCGAGGAGATGGGCGGCATGAACATCTTCTTCGTCCGCGGCGAGGGCCCCGGCGCCCGGGTCGTCACCCCGCAGCTCACCGGCACCCTGCTGCCGGGCGTCACCCGGGACACGATCCTGGCGCTCGCCGAGGGGCTCGGCTACACCGCGAGCGAGGAGCGGGTGTCGCTCGCCCAGTGGAAGAGCGAGTGCGAACAGGGCGTCATCACCGAGGTGTTCGCCTGCGGCACGGCCGCGGTCGTCACCCCGGTCAAGTCGATCCAGGACACCGGCCGGGAGTGGGTCATCGGCGACGGCACGCCCGGCCCGGTCACCCGCTCCCTGCACCGGGCCCTGGTCGACCTGCACCACGGCGTGACCGAGCAGCCGGCGGCCCGGACCGCGACCGCGAGCTGACCGGGCGCGGGCCCGCGCGCCAGGACCGCCGAAACCGGCCGACCGCCCGCGGGCCCGCCCCGCCCGTCCCGACCACCGCACCGCCCCGCTTCCGTACCGCCGAGCAGCCGCCCCACCGGACCGCCCGTCCCCGCCGACCGGAGACCAGGACACCATGAAGACCACGAAGACCGCGCAAGCACCCACGCTGATGGACGGCTTCCGTCCCGAATGGACCCAGGACCCGTACGGCCTCTACCGGATCCTCCGCGAGCGCGGCCCGGTCTACTGGGACGACATGATGCGCGCCTGGGTCGTCCTCGACCACGCCGACATCTCCAAACTGGGCCGCGACGAGCGGCTGTCCGGGGCGCGCGTGGGCGACTTCCACGCCTCGCTGCCGCCCGCCGCCCAGGCCGAGATGGCGCCGCTGGCGCACACCCTCTCGGACATGATGCTGTTCAACGAACCGCCCCGGCACACCCGGCTGCGCGGACTGATCAAGCCCGGGCTCACCCCGCGCTTCATCCGCTCGATGCGGCCGGTCATCCAGGACCTCGCCGACTCGCTGCTCGACCGGGCCCTGGAACGCGGCCGGTTCGACGTCGTCGCCGACTACTCCGAGCCGCTGGCCCGCGGCATGATCGCCTCGCTGGCCGGCGTCCCGGACGACGCGGCGCACCTGCTGGAGGACTGGCAGAGCCTGCTGCACGAACTGTTCAGCCAGTCCACCCGCGAGTTCGGCCGGCTGGAGGGCCTGCGCACCGCCTTCGACCTGGTCGCCGAATCGCGCCGCGCCGGGCTGGCCACCGACCGGTTCAGCGAGATGATCGCCGGCCAGGTCGCCAAGGAGGACTTCACCGACGACGAGGTGTACGCCAACTTCCTGCTCCTCATCGACGCCGGCCAGGCCACCACCACCCACCTGATCGCCAACGCCGTGCTCGCCCTGATCCGCCACCCCGACCAGGCCGAACGGCTGCGCCGCGAACCGGAGCTGTCCGCCAACGCCGCGCACGAGTTCCTCCGCTACGACAGCTCGGTGCAGTTCACCACCCGGATCGCCACCGAGCCCATCGAACTCGGCGGGCAGCGGATCGAGGCCGACCAGGCGGTCATCCTGGTCCTCGGCGCCGGCAACCGCGACCCGCTGCGCTACGAGGAGCCGGACACCCTGGACGTCGGCCGCCGGGCCAACGACCAGCTCTCCTTCGGCCACGGCATCCACTACTGCCTGGGCGCGGCGCTCTCGCTCGCGGAGATCGACATCGCGATCTCCACCCTGCTGCGCCGCACCGGGGACCTGCGGCTGGTGAACCCGGAGGTGGACTGGCTCGACAGCATCAACTTCCGCTTCCTGCGCAGCCTTCCGGTGGAGTTCCGCCCGGCCGGCTGAGCGTGTCCGGGGGCGGCCGGGACCGGGCCGGGACCGGCCGTGCGGGTGCAGCGGCGCTCAAGCCCCGGCGGGGGCGCCCTCGAGTGCCGCTATACGCACCCCGGCGTGCGCCGGTTATCGGGCGGATATCGGGGACTGCGACGCTCATCACACCGCAGCACACCGAGCACATCGACCCAGGAGGTTGACCATGATGAGCGTCCGCACCCGTATCGCCGTCCGCCTGAGCGCCGCCGCACTGACCGTGCTCGGCGCGGCCACGGCCGTCGTGGTGGTGTCGGACACCGGGTCGGCCGCCCCCGCCGGGTCGACGTTCTCCGTCGCCGACGCCGCCCAGCCCGGCACCGGCACCCCGTCGCCCACCGCCACCCCGGGCACCCCGGGGGACGTCTGGAACAACACCTCCTCGGTGGAGCCGCCGAAGGCCAAGTACTGACCCGGCCGCAGGCGCGGTGAGCCCGCCGCCGGGGCCGTGGGCCCGACGCCGGGGTCGTGGGCCCGCCCGGACGGTGGGCCCGCCCGGACGGTGAGCCTGTCCGGACGGTGAGCCCGGCGCCCGCCGCTAGCCGGCCGCCGACACCGCGGTGTCCCGGTCGGCCAGCAGGTCGCGTACCAGCCCGCTCTCGGGCAGCGCGAGCCGGTCGAACAGGGCCTGCGCCCGGAGCAGGTGCTCCCGCGCCTCCGACACCCGGCCGCGGTCGGCCAGGGCCCGGGCCAGGACCACCAGGGCGTGCCCCTGGTCCCGGTCGGCGCTCAGCGCCTCGCACTCGGCCGTCGCCTGCCGGGCCGCCGTCACCGCCTCGGCGCCCCGGCCGAGCCGGCGCAGGGTGTCCGCCAGCCGGTAGCGCGCCTGCGCCTCGCGCAGGGCGAAGCCCCCGGTGCGGCAGAGTTCCAGGCACTCCCGGAAGGTGGCCGCCGCCTCCTGGTAGGACTCCGACTCGTGCGCGGCCAGGCCCAGCACGAACAGCGCGTACGACACCCCGGCCTGGTCGCCCTCGGCGCGCAGGGCGGGCAGCAGCTCCCGGCAGGTCCGGGCGCCCTCGGCGGGCGAGCCGCCGCGCACCCGGGCCATCGCCGCGTTCAGCAGGGTGACGGTCCGTCCGGTGTGGTGGCCCAGCGCCACCGCGAGTTCGTGGGCCTCCTCGCACAGCCGCACCGCCTCGTCGAAGCGGTGCTGGAACTGGGCGAGGAGGCCGAGGTCGTTGAGCACCTGCTGGAGGATCACCCGGTCGCCGACCTCGCGGCAGGCCTCGGCGGCCCGGCGGCAGTGCTCCGCGGCCTCGCCCAGCCGGGTCGCCTGCACGGCCAGGTTCCCCCGGATGAACTCGGCCCGGCCCAGCGAGTGCCGGTCGGCCCGCTCGACGGCCGCCTCGGAGACGGCCGCCGCGGCCACCGCCAGCCGTTCGTAGCGCGGGTCCGCGTCGAACGGGCAGAGCGCGATCAGCAGGTCGGCGGCGGTCCGCAGGTCCAGCGCGGAGCCGGTGGCGGCCGTCGCGGCCTGCATCGCGGCGATCGCCGTGTCGAACTCCTCGCCCACCCAGCGGGCGGCGGCGCGCGGGGTGTCGAAGCGCAGCCCGGGCAGCTCCGGGGTGCGCAGCGCCGAGCCGATCGGGTCGCCGGGCACCACCTGCTGGAAGGCGGCGGTCGCGGTGGCGAGCAGGAAGTCCAGCTGTCTGCCGAGCGCCGCCCGGGCCTCCACCGCGTCGCCGGGCCCGGCGAGGTGGGAGGCGAACACGCGCAGCAGCTCGTGGTAGCGGTAGCGCCCGGCGTGGGTCTCGGCGACCATGCCGGCGTCGACCAGCGACTCCAGCAGGTCCTCGGCCGTGCGCTGGTCCACGCCCAGCACGGCGGCCGCGACCGGGACCCCGATGTCCGGCCTGCTCACCGCGGCGACCACCCGGAACGCCGTGGCCTGCTCGGGCGTCAGCTGCCGGTAGCCCCACTCGAAGGCGCTGGCCACCGCGAGGTCGCCGAGCCGGAGTTCGGCCATCCGGTGCTGCTCGGCGGCCAGTCGGTCGGCCAGCCGGGCCACCGTCCAGGACGGGCGGGAGGCGAGCCGGGACGCCACGATCCGGATGGCCAGCGGGAGCCGCCCGCAGTAGCGGATCAGCTCGCCGGCCGCGGCCGGGTCGGCGCAGACCCGGTCGTCACCGGCGGCCTGCGCCAGCATGTCGGTCGCCTCGTCCACGCTGAACACGTCCAGGTCGACCTGGGCCGCGGTGGCCAGCCCGAACAGCCGGGTCCGGCTGGTCACCAGGACGGCGCAGCGCGCGGAGCCGGGCAGCAGCGGGCGGACCTGGGCGGCGTCCCGGGCGTTGTCCAGCAGGATCAGTACGCGCCGCCCGTCGAGCAGCGAGCGGAACAGCAGGGAGCGGTCCTCCGGGGTCTCCGGCACCGCGTTGGGGGCGACGCCGAGGGCGGTGAGGAAGCTGACGAGGACGACGCCGGGCTGGGCCGGTTTCGGCTGGTCGCCGCGCAGGTCGGCGTAGAGCTGGCCGTCCGGGAACCCGCCGCGCAGCCGGTGCGCGACGCGCAGGGCGACGGTGGTCTTGCCGACGCCGCCCATGCCGGAGACGGCCGCGACCGGCAGGACGGTGTGGTCGGCGGTCTCCTGAACGGCCTTGCCGAGCGCCGTCCGCAGGGCCGTCAGCTCCTCCTCACGGCCGGTGAAGTCGGCGATGTCGGCGGGCAGTTGCGCCGGAACCGGGACATTGCGGACGGGTGCGCGGCCGGCCGCCGCCGGTTCCGGCTCGGGTGCGGCGGCCGGGAGCAGCGAGGGGTCGTTGCGCAGGATGCGCTGGTGCACGGCCCGCAGCTCCGGCCCCGGGTCGATGCCCAGTTCGGCGGCGAGCAGCCGGCGGACCCGTTCGAACACGCTGAGCGCGTCGGCCTGCCGGCCGCTCTGGTACAGCCCGCGCATCAGCAGCACGTACGGGCGTTCGCGCAGCGGGTGGTCGGCGTTCAGCTCGCGCAGCACCGGGACGGCGCGGGCCTGGTCGCCCAACTCCAGGTCCAGGCCGCACTTCTCTTCCAGCAGGCTGATCCGCAGGTCCTCCAGGCGGGCGCGGTGCTGCTCCGCCAGGGGGCCGGGGATGCCGGCCAGCGGTTCGCCGTACCAGAGGTCGAGCGCCTCGTCGAGCAGGTGCCGGGCCCGCGCGTGGTCCTCGCCGGCCCTGGTCGCGGTGAGCGCGGCGGCGGCCAGCGCCTCGACCCGGACGGCGTCCACGTTCTCGGCGGGCAGCACGGTCCGGTAGCCGTCGCCCACCGAGGTGAGGATCGCCGGTGCGCTGCGGTCCCGTTCGAGGGCCTTGCGCCAGCGCCAGGCGTAGGTGCGCAGCATGGCCGAGGCGCTGGCGGGCGCGGTCGGCCCCCACACCGCCTCGATCAGCTCGCCCGCACTGGCGGCCCGGCCGTCGCGCAGCAACAGGGCTGCCAGCATGGCCTGTTGGAGCGGCGAACCGACGACCAGGGCCTCCTCCTCCCGGTGGGCCACCATGGGTCCGAGCAGGCAGAAGCGAATGGGTTGGATCATGAACGACAGTCCCCCCTTGAACCGAATCCCCGAGCGGCGCACAACCCCCCGTCGTTCCGACCTGCGCGGATTCCTCCCCTGCGCGGCGGTCACCGCGCAGGAGAAAAGATATTCGCCACAAGTACTCACGGACCGGAAACGGTTCAGGTTCAGTGTGTCGGCGACTTCTCGGCGACTTCTCGGCACCGCGCTCGCCCGGGCGCTCCCGGTTGCTTTCGGGCGCTTTCGGCCGCGCTCCGCCGTACGGCTGTCCGGGTGATGGCGGTCAGGCGTGCGGGACCAGGGCGACCGGGGTGCGGACGTGGTGGATCGCCGCGTGGGCGACCGGGCCGAGGTGGGTGCCGAGCAGGGTGCGGCGGGCCCGGCGGCCGACGACCAGCAGGCGGGCGTCCGCCGCGGCGTCCACCAGGGCGACGGCGGGGGCGCCGCGGACCAGGTCGGCCGTCACGGCCACCCCGGGGCAGCGGGCCCGCCAGGGTTCGAGGAGTTCGGTGAAGCCGGTCCGTTCGGCGGCGGAGAGTTCGCCCGACAGGCTGCCGATGGCCTCGAACGCCATGTACTCGCTGCCGACCGGCGGCGACCAGACGTGGACGACCCGCAGCGGGGCCGAGCGCCGGGCGGCGGCGTCGAAGGCGAAGGCCAGCACGTCGTCCATGGGGTGGGCGAGGTCGACGCCCACCAGGACGGGGCCGTCCGGTCGGTCCTCGCCGGCCCGGACCAGCACCACCGGGCAGGCGGCGCGGCGCAGTACCTCCTGGCTCACCGAGCCGACCAGGAAGCCGCGGACGGCGCCCAGGCCGCGGGAGCCGAGCACCAGCAGGGCGGCGGTTCGGGCGGCGGCCTCCAGTGCCTCGGCCGGGGCGCCGGGGACCTGCGAGGAGGCGACCGTCACCTCGACGGTCGAGCGCAGCTCGGCCGCCCGGGCGGAGAGCCGCTCCAGGGACTGCTGCCGCGCGTGGTCGCCGTCGGCCGCGGTGCGCTCCGGCCGGGGCCAGGCCTGGAGGAGTTCCAGCGGGCAGTCGCGGCGTCGGGCCTCGCGGGCGGCCCAGGCGGTGGCGGCGACGCTCTCGGGCGAGCCGTCGAAGCCGACGACCACGGGTCCGGTCACGGCCGCCGCCTCATCCGAGGGTGGCGAGGGCGGCGAGCGCGGCGGTCAGCCGACGGGCCGCCTCGTCCGCGACCTCGTCCAGGCCGCCGTCGGGGCCGGCCAGCGCGACCATCGTCTGCGGGTCGACGGCCTCCACCACGGTGGCGTCGCCGTCCGCGCGGACCACCACGTTGCAGGGCAGCAGCAGCCCGATGCGGCGGTCGGCGAGGAGGGCGCGGTGGGCGAGCGCGGGGTTGCAGGCGCCGAGGATCAGGTAGTCCTCGATCTCCGCGCCGATCTTCTCGCGTAGCGTCGCCCGGACGTCGATGGTGGTCAGGACGCCGAAGCCCTGTTCCTTGAGTGCGGCGGTGACGGCCTCCACCGCCTGCCCGAACGGCCGGTCGAGCCGTACGCCGAGACCGTAGTCCATGGTTCCTCCCGGAGGTCGCGGACGTGGGGGCGTACGGCCCAGTATCGGCGGCTGCCTCGCCTGCCGCCCGTCGGTCGCGACCCGGGCCGGCGGCCCTGCCGGGTGCCAGGTGCCGGGACGCCGGGACGCTGGACGCCGGGGTCAGCCGGCGGGCTGGTCGTGGGTGGAGCAGTGGATGCCGCCGCCGCCGGAGGCGATGGTGTCGATCGGCAGCGGGACGATCTCGCGGCCCGGGAAGTGGTCGCGGAAGATCTCCTGGGCGTGCTCGTCGGCCCTGGCGTCGCCGAACTTCGGCAGGTAGACGCCATTGTTGCCGATGTAGAAGTTCATGTAGGAGGAGACGAAGGCGTCGCCGCGGCCGGTGATCCGGTCCGGGTCGGGCTGGCTGATCTCGACGACCTTGAGCTTCTTGCCGGTGGCATCGGTGGCTTCGGCGAGGACGGCGCGGGCCTGGTCGGCCGAGCGGGACCAGACGTCGGCCGGGGTGCCGGGGAAGGCCCGGTCCAGGAAGACCACGCCGGGGGCGGCGAAGCGGGCGAGGCAGTCGACGTGGGCGTCGGTGATGTCCTTGCCCTTGACGCCCGCCAGCCAGATCACCTTGGTGACGCCCAGGGCCTGCTTGAGTTCGGCCTCGACCTGGTCGCGGCCGCGGCCGGGGTTGCGGTTGTCGTTGACGACGGAGCTCTCGGTCACCATCAGGGTGCCCTGGCCGTCGGTCTCGAAGGAACCGCCCTCGGCGGTGATCGGGGTCTCCAGCCGTTCGACGCCGTACTTCTCCAGGACCGACCGGGCGATCCGGGCGTCGTTGGTGTGCTCCTGCTTGCCGCCCCAGCCGCTGAAGTTGAAGTCGACGCCCTTGACCTTGCCGTCCTCCTCGACGAAGACCGGCACGGTGTCGCGGGCCCACAGGTCGTCCACCGGGACGGAGAGCAGCTCGACGTCGGAGCCGCAGGCGTTGCGGGCGGAGGACTCCTGGCCGGGCCTGACGAGCAGGACCACCGGTTCGCGCGCGCCGATGGCCCGGGCCACCGAGGCGATGTCCTTGCGGACCGGCGCGAGCTGGTCGGCCCAGACGTGCTCGGAGGCGGGCCAGGCCATGAACGTCCGCTCGTGCTTGTCCCACTCGCCGCCGAACCGCCGGCCGCGGGCGGGGGCCGGGGCGGGGGAGGGGGCCGCCGGGTCGGCCGACGCGGGGCCGGTCGGCCGGCCGGAGGCGGCGGAGGACGGGCTCGCCGGGCCCGCCGGATCGTCGTCACCGGCGGCGCAGGCGCTCGCGCCGAGGGCGATCGCACCGGCGCCGACGAGGGAGCGCAGCACCGTGCGGCGGGCGGGGGAGGACTGGGACACGGTGTTCTCCGGTGGGGCTGAGGGTGGATCGGCCCAGGCACGGGGTCGCGGCTCCGGGCGGCGGCCCGCGGGGCGCGGGTGGTCGGCGGAGGACGGAGGTCGTCCGGCATCGCCGGAACTGCACTCTCGCATTGACTGAAAAATCAGTCAAGCTTTAGGGTGAAGTCACCCAAACCACCCCGAGGCGACCCGGCCGCCGACCGTGCGGCCCGGTCACGACGATGAAAGGCCGGGTGAGGCGACGATGCTGCGCAATGGTCTGGAGCCCTGGCACGTCCTGGTCATGGTGGCCGTCCTGGTGCTGCTGTTCGGCTCCAAGAAGCTGCCCGAGATGGCGCGCGGACTGGGGAAGTCGATGCGCATCCTGAAGAGCGAGACGGCGGCCCTGCGGGAGGAGGGACAGGCCGTCGGCGCCACCGCCCACGCGGACGGGCCGGCCGAACCGCCGAAGCAGCCCGAACCGGTGAGGCAGCCCGAACCGGTGAGGCAGCCCGAGCCCGTGAGGCCGGACGGGCCCGTGAGGCCGGACGGGCCGGCGGGGCCGGCGGGCCGCTGACCGGCCGGGCGCGCCGGGAGCCGCCGTTCCCCGCCCCCCGGCGGCGGAGCGGCGGCTCTCAGCCGTTGCGGCGGTAGCGGTCCAGCGAGACCCTGACCGGTCCGTCCTGGCCCGAGGTCGCCAGCACCCGGACGACGGCGAGGTCCCGGCCGTCCGCGGACCGGACGCAGAAGGCGCCGCGCGGCCCGACGCTGGCGAACGGGATCCGCCCGGTCGGGCGGCCGGCCAGGCCCTTGAGGCACTCGGCGACGCCCAGCCCGGCGTCCCGGCCGACATAGGAGTCGGCGGTCTCCGGGACCAGGAACTCGCCGTCGCCCCGGCCGACGTACCAGGTCGCGTTGTCGATCGGGACGACGGTGCCGGTGGCCAGGTCGAACTCGTAGCCGGAGTCCGCCGAGGTCAGCTCCACCGCGCGGTAGACGGGGGCGAAGTCCGCGGCGGGTGCCGACGGCGCCGGGGCGGTCGGCGAGGGGGGCGTGGAGCGGGCGGCCGTGGGCACGGGCGGGGCCGTGGACGCGCCCGGGCCCGGGGCGCCGGGCGCGGGGGAGCCGGACACCGGCGCCGGCTCGGCGGGCGCGGCCTCCACCGGGTCGGGGTCGTCGAGCAGGAAGACGGCGGCCGCGGCGCCGACGGTCAGGGCGACGGCGGCGGTCAGCGCGGTCCGCCCGAGGCTGCGGCCCCGGCGGCCCCTGCCCCGGGTGCCCCCGCGCGTTGCCGGGCCGTCCCCGGCGGGGCCCGGTCCGGCGGGACGGGGCGCGGCGGGCAGGGCGGTCGGAGGGGATGCGGCGACCATCGTCGGCGTCGGCGTCGGCGTCGGCGCCGGGGTCGCGGCGAGGACCGTGCGGGCCGAGTCCCAGCCGGGGCCGGCGGCCTCGGCGGGCACCTGCGGCAGCTCGGCGTGCCGGGTGATCTGGCTGGTCAGCGGGTGCGGGAGCCAGTCCTCGCCGAAGCGGAGGTGGCCGCCCACCGCGGGGTGGTTCCGGGCGGCGGCGATCAGCTCGGCGGTGGTCGGCCGGTGCTCGGGCTGCTTGGCGAGGCAGCCCAGGAGCAGCTCGCGCAGGCTCTCCGGGACCCGGCCGAGGTCGGGCTCCTCGTGCACGGTCCGGTACAGCGCGGCCGGGTCCGGCCCGTCCCCGAAGGGCGGGGCGCCGCCCGCGACGTGGACGGCGAGGGCGCCGAGGGCGTACACGTCGGTGGCCGGGGTCGCGGGCCGGCCCACGGCCTGCTCGGGGGCCATGTAGGCGGGGGAGCCGATGCGCAGTCCGGTGCCGGTCAGGGCGGCGGCGTCGGCGGCCCGGGCGATCCCGAAGTCGATCACCCGGGGGCCGTCGGGGGCGATCAGCACATTGCCCGGCTTGAGGTCGCGGTGGACCACCCCGGAGGCGTGGATCGCCTGCAGCGCCTCGGCGATGCCGGCCATCAGCAGCAGGACGGTCCGTTCCGGGAGGGGGCCGAAGCGCTGCACCACCTGCTGGAGCGAGGGGCCCGGGACGTAGGTGGTGGCCAGCCAGGGGGTGGCGTCGTCCACGCCCGCGTCGACCACCTGGGCGGTGAACAGTCCGTGGATGCGCCGGGCACTGGCCACCTCCTGGGCGAAGCGGGCCCGGAACTCCGGGTCCCCGGCCAGTTCGGGCCGCACCACCTTGAGGGCCACCGGGCGCCCGCCCGGGGTGTACGAGAGGTAGACCCGGCCCATGCCGCCGGCGCCGAGCCGGGCGTAGAGCAGGTGGCCGCCGACCTCGCGCGGGTCGTCCGCGGTCAGCTCCTGGAAGACCGGCTGGAGGGCGTGGGGGGATCGGTCGGCGGACATGCGGTGGCCTCTCTCGGCGGACGGGGAGGGGTGCGGGAGCCGGAACGGCGCCCCCCGGGCGGCCACGGCGCGGTTCGGCGCAGACGGCATCGCGAAAGTTTAGAGGTAGGGTCAGGATCGCCGTGACGGGCCGGTCCGGGCCCCGGTGGCAGGGCCGGCCGGCGCCGGGCGGCGCGGAAGCTCGGTGTCGACGGCGCCGCGGAGCAGCCGGCGCGCGTGGTCGAGCGGCAGCGAGCCGCTCAGCCAGCGCACGCTGAGGCCTTCGACGAGGGCGGTGAGCCGCTCGGCGGAGGCCGCGTGCGCGGGAGCGGTGCCGGTCGGGTCGGCCCGGGCGAGCAGCTCGGCGATGTCGTGCACCCAGGTGTGGGTGGTCCTGGCCAGGTCCTCGCGCAGGCTCGGTTCGAAGACCGCGCTGGCTCTCAACTCGCCCCAGGCGGTGCTGTTCTCGCGTACCTCGGTGCTGTCCTGGAGTTCGCGCAGGAGCACCCGCTCCAGGTCGGCCCGCGGGTCCCCGGTGCGGGGCGCGGGCTCCTCGTCGGCGGTGTAGTGGTCGGCGCGGTCGCTGATGAACTCCAGCGTCTGGCGCAGGATCCCGGCCCGGTCGGTGAAGTGGTAGTAGATCAGCGAGGTGGACACCGCGGCTTCGGCCGCCAGTTCGCCTACGCGCAGCCCGCGTACGCCGCGCCGGGCGATCACCCGGGTCGCGGCCTTGAGTATTTCCGTCCGACGGTCCGACATGGTCGCCCACTCTACCGGGCTTCCCCACTGGTCAGACAGGTTCCTGATGATCGTTTCAGGGGGTTGCCCCGACTTTGAGTCAAAAGCTTGACTGAATTTTCAGTACGGTAGAGGATGCGGGGCAACCCCCCACCTCCCACCTCAGCAGGGAGCGCCATGCACACCCCCACACCCCCGCGGTCCGCGCCCTCACGACGCGGCCTGCTCCGGTTCGGCGCCGCCGCCGTCCCCCTGATCGCCCTCGGCGCCGCCCTCCCGGCGACCGCCCGCGCCGCGACCGCCACCCCGGCCGCGACGGGCGCCACCGCGAGGCTGCGGATGCCCGCCGAGAGCGACCGGCACGACCGCACCTTCATGGCCTGGCCGGCCCTGTCCTCGATCTGGGGCAGCCGGCTCCGGGCCGTCCGCGACGACATCGCCCGGACCGCCTACGAGATATCCCGCTACGAACCGGTCGTCCTGGTCGCCCGCCCGGGCCAGGCCGCCGACGCGCGGTACTCCTGCGGCCCCGGCGCCTCCTACGCCATCACCGTGGTGGAGATCGCCAACGACGACCTGTGGATCCGCGACTTCGGCCCGACCTTCGTGGTCGCCCCGGGCGCCGTCGCCGGTGTCGACACCAACTTCAACGGCTGGGGCAAGAGCGGCACCCCGTACTACCAGCGCTACACCGAGGACGCCGCCGTCGCGGCCGCCCTGCTCGCCGAGTACGGCGTGGACCGCGTCCGGGCGCCCTTCACCGGCGAGGGCGGCGCCCTGGAGACGGACGGCCGGGGCACCCTGCTGGCCACCGTCAGCTCGCTGGTGAACCCCAACCGCAACCCCGGGATGTCCCAGGACCAGGTCGAGCAGGCGCTGCGGACCACGCTCGGGATGGACAAGGTGATCTGGCTGGCCGGCCTGGCGGGCCAGGACATCACCGACGACCACATCGACTGCCTGGCCCGCTTCACCGCGCCCGGGCGGGTGATCCTCGACCAGCCCGGCCCCGGCACCGACCGGGTCTGGATCGACGTCTACGAGCAGGCCAGGCAGGTCCTGCGGACCGCGACCGACGCCCGGGGCCTCCCGCTGACCGTCGTGGAACTCCCCGGCCCCGACCGGGCCCGGATCCGCGGCCGCGGCAAGGACTTCCTGTCCAGCTACACCAACTTCTACGTCGCCAACGGCGCGGTGTTCGTCCCGCAGTTCGGCGACGCGTACGCCGACGGGCTGGCCTACACGATCCTCCAGGCCGAGTTCCCGGGCCGCGACGTCGTCCAGCTGAACATCGACAACATCGCCTCCGGCGGTGGCGGCATCCACTGCGCCACCCAGTCCCAGCCGGCCGTCCCGCCGGCTCTCTGAACCCCTCGGCGGCCCGTCCGGACACCCCACGGAGGCGGGCCGCCGAGGACCCCCGCTCCCACCACCCTCCCTCCCGACCGGCCCCGCGCGCCGAACGCGCCGGGCCGGCCGGACCCGACCAGAAGAGGTTTCCCGTGACGTACCGAATGCCCGCGGAGTGGACCGAGCACGACGGCTGCCTGATGGCCTGGCCCGTCCGCCCGGAGCTGTGGGGCGACACCCTCGACGAGGTGAAGGCCGAGTACGCGGCCGTCGCCCGCGCCATCGCGGAGTTCGAGCCGGTCACCATGGTCGCGCCGCCCGGCCACGGCGACGAGGCGCGCTCCCGGTGCGGCGAGGGCGTCGCGGTCGTGGAACTGCCCACCGACGACTCCTGGTTCCGCGACTCCGCGCCGATCTTCGTCCTGGACGGCGAGGGCCGCCGGGCCGGCGTGGACTTCCGCTTCAACGCCTGGGGCGGCAAGCACCACCCCTGGGACGCCGACGACCGGATCAGCGGCCTGCTGCTGGAGCACCTCGGCACCCCGGCGATCCGCTCCGACATGATCCTCGAAGGCGGCGCGATCACCGTCGACGGCGAGGGCACGCTGATCACCACCGAGCAGTGCCTGCTGCACCCCAACCGCAACCCCGGGATGACCCGGGAGGAGATCGAGGACGAGCTCAAGGCGCGCCTCGGCGTCACCAAGGTGGTCTGGCTGCCGTACGGCGGCGCGCTGGACACCGAGACCGACGGGCACGTGGACGGCGTCTGCGCGTTCGTCGCCCCCGGCAAGGTCGTGGTCCAGCTCCCGGCCGACCCCGAGCACCCCGACTACGTCCGGATGCGGGCCAACCGGACCGTCCTGGAGCACTCCACCGACGCCCACGGCCGGCCGTTCGAGATCGTCGACCTGTCGCAGGCCGCGTTCGTCGAGGTCGACGGCCGCGAGGTCGAGGTCGGCTACCTGAACTTCTACCTCGCCAACGGCGGCGTCGTCGTGCCGGTCGCCGACCACCCCGAGGACGCGGGCGCGCTCGCCGTGCTGGCCGCCGCCTACCCGGACCGCAAGGTCGTCGGCGTGCGCGCCCGGGTGATCGCCTACGGCGGCGGCGGCGTCCACTGCATCACCCAGCAGATCCCGGCCGCCCGCGCCTGACCCCTCGCCAGCGAACGGAGAACAACCCCTCATGACTCCCACCGCGCCCGCGAGACGCGCCACCGGCCGCCGCCGGCTCCTCCTCGCCACCGCCCTGTGCTCGGCCGCCGCCCTGGTCGCCGCCTGCTCCGGCCCGCCGCACGGCGGCTCCGACCAGTCGGCGGTCAAGCTCTCCGCCGACACCCCGCAGGCCAAGGGCGAACTGGACTCGTTCACCTGGGCCACCTACGCCGAGCCGCCCACGCTCGACTACCTCCAGGCCTTCGACTACCCGCAGAACACGGTGCTCTCCAACGTCTGCGAGAGCCTGATGCGCTGGACCCCCCAGCTCACCGTGGCCCCCGGCCTGGCCGAGAAGGCGTCCAACCCCGACCCGGCCACCTGGGTCTACGACCTGCGCTCCGGCGTCCACTTCCACGACGGCACCGTGATGACCGCCGACGACGTGGTGTTCAGCCTCGGCCGGCAGATGAACCCGGACAACGCGGCGGCCTGGAACCAGGTGTTCCAGAACGTCGATTCCGTCACGAAGACCGGTCCGCTCCAGGTCACCGTCAAGCTCAAGCAGCCCGACTCCCAGTTCCCGCAGTACATGGCGACCGCCGCCGGCGTCGTCGCCGCCAAGGCCGGGGTGGAGGCGGCCGGCAAGGACTACGGCACCACCGGCGGCCTCGACTGCACCGGCCCCTTCAAGCTCGGCACCTGGGCCAAGGGCCAGTCGATCGAGCTCCAGCGCTTCGACGACTACTGGGGCACCAAGGCCAAGTCCAAGAAGGTCGTCTTCAGCTTCCTCACCGACGCGTCCGCCCGCACCAACGCGATGCTCACCGGCGACGTCGACGGCGGCTACCTGATCCCCACCGAGAGCTACGACCGGCTGAAGAAGAACGGCCCGGGCACGCTCTACTTCGGCGAGGGCCTGAGCACCGTCAACGTCAACGTCACGAACATGCAGGGCCCGCTCGGCGACCTGCGGGTGCGCCAGGCGCTGTCGCTGGCCCTGGACCGCTCCGGCTTCGTCAAGACCGGCCTCGCCGGCGCCGGCACCGTCACCGGCTCGCTCACCACCAGGGCCGCCTGGGCCGGCGCCCCCGAGGACGTCCGCAAGACGGCCTTCGACGGCCTCACCCCCACGGCGCAGGACATCGACAAGGCCAAGGCCCTCGTCAAGGACGCCGGCGCGAGCGGCAAGAAGCTCGTCATGGCCACCAGCACCATCGGCCAGGACGTCTCCCTGCTCGCCACCGCCGTGCAGGCCGCCGGGACGAAGATCGGCCTGGACATCCAGCTGAAGACGATCGCCCCGAACGCCTTCACCGCGCTGTTCACCGACGCCAAGGCGCGCGAGGGCATCGACATGTTCCCGGAGACGTACTACGACTCCATCACCGACCCGCTCGACCTGCTGACCAACTTCAAGACCGGCGCCTACCAGAACTTCGCCGGCTACAGCGACAAGACCTACGACGACCTCGTCGACCAGGCCACCGCCGAGTACGACCCGGCCAAGCGCGGCGCGATCGAGGCCAAGCTCCAGCAGACCGCCTCCGAGCAGCTGCTGTGGATCCCGGTCGCCGAGTGGCCGACCGCCGTCTTCCTCAACAAGCGCATCACCGGCGCCCCCACCACCATCGCGTACATGTACTACCCGTGGGCGGCCGACGTGGGGGCCGCACGGTGAACTTCCTGAGATTCGCCGCCCGGCGGCTGGCCGAGATGGCCGCCACCCTGCTCGGCGCGTCCTTCGTGGTCTTCGGCGCGATGTACCTGGCGCCGGGCAACCCGGCGAGTTTCCTCCTGTCGGGCCGGTCGGCCTCGCCGGCCGCCCTCCAGGCGATCAACGACCAGTACCACCTCGACGACCCGTTCCTCGTCCGGTACTTCCGCTGGCTCGGCCAGGTGCTGCAGGGCGACTTCGGCCGCTCCATCACCTACCGCACCGACGTGTCCAAGCTGCTCGCCGACCGGCTGCCCGCCACCCTGACCCTGGTCGCCATGGCCCTGGTCGTGGTCGTCCTCATCGGCCTGGCACTCGGCTGGGTCGGCGCGGTGCGCGGCGGCGCGACGGACTCGGCGATCCTGCTCTCCACCACGCTCGCCGTCGGCACCCCCTCCTTCGTCGCGGCGGTCCTGCTCCAGGGCCTGTTCGCGGTCAAGCTGGGCTGGTTCCCGACCAGCGGCACCGGCGACGGCTTCGCCGACCTGCTGTGGCACCTCACCCTGCCGGCGGTCGCCCTCGCGCTGTACCTGATCGGCATGCTCGCCCGGGTCACCCGCTCGGCGATGCTGGACGCCCTGGAGGGCGAGCACGTCTCCGTCGCCCGCAGCCGCGGCGTCCCCGAACGCGAGGTGATCCGCCGGCACGTGTTCCGCAACTCGCTGGGCACCGTGCTGACCACCGGCGGCCTGATCGTCTCCACCCTGCTGGTCTGCACGATCCTGGTGGAGTCCGCGTTCAGCATCGGCGGCATCGGCCAGCTCCTCGAACTGTCCACCACCACCAAGGACTTCCCGACCGTCCAGGCCATCTCCCTGCTCATCGTCGCCCTGTTCATGACCGTGAACCTGATCGTCGACCTGCTCCACCCGCTGGTCGATCCCCGGGTCACCCTCGGCTCGAGGAGGTCCGACGCATGAGTGTCGCCCTCACCCGCCGGCCCGGCCTCGGCCGCCTCAAGGCCGCCCGGGCCCCGCTCCACCTGGCCTGCCTCGGCATCGTCGCCCTGGTCGTCCTCGCCGCCCTGCTCGCCCCCTGGATCGCGCCCGACGACCCGAACGCCGTCGACCTCGGCAACGCCCTGGCCGGCCCCTCGGCCGACCACCTGCTCGGCGTCGACGCGGCAGGCCGCGACACCCTCTCCCGGCTCCTGCTCGGCGCCCGCACCTCGCTGCTCGGCCCGCTCGGCGTGGTCGCGTTCTCCACCGTCGCCGGCGTCCTGGTCGGCCTGGTGGCCGGCTGGCGCGGCGGCTGGCTCGACTCCGTCCTCTCCCGCAGCACCGAACTGGTCTTCGCCTTCCCCGGCATGCTGCTCGCCATCCTGATCGTCTCGGTGTACGGGGAGGGCCTGCTCGCCCCCGTCGTCGCCCTCGCGGTCGCCTACCTGCCGTACGTCTCCCGCCTGACCCGCTCCCTGGTGCTCGCCGAACGGGAACGGCCCTACGTCAGCGCGTACCGGGTCCAGGGCCACTCCGCCGCGCAGATCTGCCTGCGGCACGTCCTGCCCAACATCGCCCCGATCGTCCTCGCCCAGTCCACCATCAACTTCGGCTACGCCCTGATGGACCTCGCCGGCCTCTCCTTCCTCGGACTCGGCGTCCCCGCGCTCACCCCCGACTGGGGCCGGATGGTCTTCGACGGCCAGACCGCGATCCAGCACGGCTACCCGCTCTCCGCGGTCCTGCCCTGCGTCCTGATCGTGCTCACCGTCGTCGCCTTCAACGTCGTCGGCGAGCGCTGGGCCGACCGCGTCGCCCGGAGGACCCCATGAATCCGGACCAGAGCATGAATCCACCGGACCGCGCCGCCGCCCTCGACATCCGGGGCCTGCGGCTGCGCCTGCCCGGCACCGCCCGGCCCGTCCTCGACGGCGTCGACCTCACCGTCGGCCCCGGCGAGACCGTCGCGCTGGTCGGCGAGTCCGGCTCCGGCAAGAGCCTCACCTCCCGCAGCGCCCTCGGCATGCTGCCGCCCGGCTCCACCGCCGAAGGCAGCGTCCTGGTCGACGGCGAGGACGTCCTGACCATGGGCCCCGACCGGCTGCGCGCCCTGCGCACCGGCCGGGCCGCCATGATCTTCCAGGACCCCAGGGCCGCCATCAACCCGCTGCGCCGGGTCGGCGACTTCCTCACCGAGAGCGTCCGCCTCACCGGCGCGATGAGCGCGGCACAGGCCGACCGGCGCGCCGGCGAACTCCTGGACGCCGTCGGCCTCGGCCCGGAACTGCTGCGCCGCTACCCCGGCCAGCTGTCCGGCGGCATGCTCCAACGCGTCATGATCGCCGCCGCGCTGATGGGCGACCCGATCCTGCTGCTCGCCGACGAACCCACCACCGCGCTCGACGTCACCAGCCAGGCCGAGGTCATCGCGCTCCTCGGCCGGCTGCGCGAACGCTTCGGCACCGGCCTGCTGTTCGTCACCCACGACCTCGGGCTCGCCGCCGCCATCAGCGACCGCGTCTACGTCATGTACGCCGGGCGGATCGCCGAGACCGGCCCCGCCGAAGCGCTCTTCGAACGGCCCCGCCACCCCTACACGGCCGCCCTGCTGGCCTCCACCCCCAGGTTGGACTCCGAGAGCGGCCGGCTCGCCGCCATCGACGGCCAACCGCCGGACCTGCGCCAGGAGTTGACCGGCTGCGCGTTCGCCGCGCGGTGCCGCCACGCGACCGACCTGTGCCGGGAGCGGACCCCCGAACCGCAGGGCGAGAACCCGGTCGCCTGCCACCACCCGCTCGAAGGGAGCCGCATCGATGCCTGAGGCCGTACTGGAGGTCACCGGGCTGTGCCGGACCTTCGGCACCGTACGGGCGGTGGACGACGTCTCCTTCACCCTCCCCGCCGGCGGCTCGCTCGGCATCGTCGGCGAGTCCGGCTCCGGCAAGACCACCACCGCCCGGATCATCGTCGGCCTCGAACAGGCCGACGAGGGGCGGGTCACCGTCCGGGGCCGGGCCCGCGCGAGCCGCGTGCGGGGGAGGGCCGAACGGCTGGCCCGCGCCCGCGAGGTGCAGATGGTCTTCCAGGACCCGTACCTCTCCCTGGACCCGCGCACCAGCGTCGAGGCCGTCCTGCGGGAGACCCTGCGGCTGCACTTCCCCGGCACCGACCACGAGGCCCGGATCAGGGAACTCCTCGACCAGGTCGGCCTCGGCACCCGGGCGGCGGACGCGCTGCCGCGGCAGCTCTCCGGCGGGCAGCGCCAACGCGTCGCCATCGCCCGGGCGCTGGCCGTGCAGCCGGCCGTCCTGGTGCTGGACGAGGCGGTCGCCGCGCTGGACGTCTCGGTGCAGGCGCAGGTCCTCAACCTGCTCGCCGACATCCGCGAACAGACCGGCGTCGGCTACCTGTTCATCACCCACGACCTCGGCGTCGTCCGCTGCGTCACCGACGAGGTCGTCGTGATGCGCCACGGACGGATCGTCGAATCAGGCCCCACCACGCGGGTCCTGGACTCCCCGGAGCACGCCTACACCCGGCTGCTGCTGGAGTCCGTTCCCCGGCCCGGCTGGGATCCCGACCGGATCGCCGCCGCGCGCCGCCGACTGTAAGACGGCCCCGGACCGGCAGGCGGTGGGACCTGCCGGCCCGGGGCGACCGAGCAACACCGGCGCACGGCGCCGGGCGGCAGCGACCCTGCCCGCCCGGCGCCGCCGCCGCAGGAAGGACGACCGTGCAGGTCACCACCGACGACACCACCGTCGACACCACGACCGCCCCGGCCACACACCGGGCCCCCCGCCGCCGCTGGCGGTTCGCCGCCCTGCCGGCGGTGGTCATCACCCTCTGCGGGTCGGGGATCGGGCTCTACCTCAACGAGCGCGACACCCGCGAACAGACCAGGGAGCTGGCCGTCCCGTCGGCACCCGACTGGATCGAACTGGACGTCACCGCCCAGGACGTCGACCCGACGGCCCAACAGCTGACGCTCTACGTCACACCCGTGCCGCACGGCAGGTTCGCCGCCGGACCGGACTCCCCGGCCTTCGCCCGCCCGGTCGAGATCACCCTCGCCGGCACGCCCAAGGCCACCCTCAAGGCGGCCGAGGGCGAGACCGCGCCCTCCCAGGCCGTCCAGGTGGGCATGTACGACGGCACCAAGACGGACTACCCCTTCGACCGCTACCGCATGGAGGCCTTCTTCGGCGCCACCAGCGGGGGCACCGCCGTACCGGTCGGCGTGGTCTTCACCGACACCGACCCGTTCTTCGTGGTGCGTCCGCAGGCCACCACGGCCGGGAACGGCACGGTGGCCCTGGACGCGAGGATCACCCGGTCCCGCAGCACCTTCATCCTCTCCTGGTTCATGATCGCCGCGATGTGGGCCATCGCCCTGGCCGTCCTCGGGGCCGCCGAGGTGCTCTTCCGCAAGCGCGAGGGCCTGGTCTGGCCCTCGCTGGGCTGGATGGCGGCGAGCCTGTTCGCACTGATCGGCATGCGCAACTCGGCCCCCGGGGCGCCGCCGATCGGCTCGCTGATGGACTACGTGGCGTTCTTCTGGGCCGAGGGGATCATCGCCGCCAGCCTGGCCTGCACGGCCTGGTCCGGCATCCGCACCGAGCACCGGCTGCGCCGCGAGCGGGAGGCGGCCGCCGAGGGGTCGTGAGCGGTTTCCCCCGAACGGCGGGTGCGTGCCGCACCGGAACCTGACCTTCCTGTCAGTAGCCTGCGGAGCCGAACCCGACTCCTACCGGAACGAGGCCCCATGGCTCACCCCCGGCCGTCCCGCCGCGCGCTCCTGCAGTCCGGCGCCGCGTTCGCCGCCCTGGCCCTGGCCGGCTGCTCCTCCTCCGACAGCGGGGCGGGGGAGCAGTCCGGTTCCGGCGCCGCCTCGGGCGCGGCCCCGTCCGGCAGCCCGGCGGGCGGCTGGGCGATGCCGGCCGAGTCCGGCCCGCACACCCGCACCTTCATGGCCTGGCCGGCCCTGGAGGAGGTGTGGGGGGACCAACTGGCCGGGGTCCGGCAGGACATCGCCGGCCTCGCCCAGGCCATCGCCGGGTTCGAGCCGGTCGTCCTGCTGGCCCGCGCCGACCAGGCGGACCAGGCCCGGCAGGCCTGCGGCACCTCGGTCGAGGTGCTGGAACTGATGGTCGACGACCTGTGGGCCCGGGACACCGGCCCGACCTTCGTCACCGGACCGAAGGGGCTCGCCGGGGTCGACTTCAACTTCAACGGCTGGGGCGGCAAGCAGACCCACGCCAACGACAGCCGGGTCGCCCGCTACCTCCTCGACCACTACCGGATCACCCGGATCCAGGCGCCGATCACGGGGGAGGGCGGCGGCATCGAGGTGGACGGCGAAGGCACGCTGATGGCCACCGAGAGCTCCTGGGTCAACGACAACCGCAACCCGGGGAAGTCCCGCGACCAGATCGAGGCGAGCTTCAAGGAACTGCTCGGCGTCGAGAAGGTGATCTGGTTCAAGGGCGTCGCCGGGCAGGACATCACCGACTGCCACGTCGACGCCCTCGCCCGCTTCGCCGAACCCGGCACCGTCGTCCTCCACCGCCCGACGCCCGACACCCCGGCCGACGTCTGGACCACCGCCTCCGACCAGGCGATCCAGGTCCTCCAGACCGAGACCGACGCCAAGGGGCGCACCCTGAAGGTGGTGGACCTCCCCGAGCCCGACATCACCCTGATCGAGGGCGCGGGCAAGAACTTCCTCGCCACCTACATCAACTACTACGTCTGCAACGGCGGCGTCATCGTGCCCCGGTTCGGCGACCAGGCCACCGACGACCGGGCGGCCGGCATCATCGGCGACCTCCACCCGGGGCGGAAGGTCACCCAGGTCGGGATCAACCACATCGCCGCGGGCGGCGGGGGCATCCACTGCGCCACCCAGCAGCAGCCGGTGGCGCCGGGTTCGAGTCCGTCCTGACGGTCCGTCCTGACGGCCCGTGCCGAGGGGCGGTCCGCGCGGGCGGCGGCCGGCTCAGGACGGGCCGGCCGCCGACAGCGAGTCCAGCAGGGTCCGCAGCACCCGCCCGGCGTCCACCGTCCCGTCGAGCGACCCGATCGCGGCGAGCCCGTCCACGGCGGCGGCGAAGGCCTCGCCGAGCGGGACCGGATCGGTGCCGTCGCCGCGCTCGTCGGCCAGGCACCGGAACAGCCGGACGAAGGAGGAACGCCACCGCGCGTACTCGGCCTCCAGGCTCGCCCGGACGCGTTCGTCGTTGAGCGCGAGCCAGTGCAGGGCGGCGTGCAGCCGGGCCAGGTCGGGGCTCTCGGGCCGGGTGAGCAGCGCCAGGACGCGTTCGGCGCGTTCGGCGTAGCCGCCCGGGCCGTCGACCGCCTGCTCCAGCGGCGTGATCCACTCGGGCCGGATGTCCGCCACCACCGCGACGATCAGGTCGGTGCGGTCGGCGAAGTGGTAGTGGCACATCCCGTGCGAGACCCCGCACAGCGCGGCGACGTTGCGGGTGGTGAACCGCCCGGCGCCGTCGCCCGCGAGCAGGGTGCGGGCGGCGGCGATCAGCCGGGCCCGGGTCTGCTCGCCCTTGGCGGACGCGCGCGTCCGGCCGGTGCCGCCCGCTCCGGAGGCCGTTCGCGGGGCCGCTCCCGTCGCCTGTGTCGCCATGGCCGCCACTGTAGTGACCGCGGGTGCGCGCCAGGAGCGAATCGGGGCCGATGCTTGCGCAAAGTATTGACCGAGCGCTTGGCCAGTTTTACCTTTTCGGTCAACTGCTGGACCAGCAGCGGACTTTGAGAGGGAGGCAGTGATGGAGGACAGCTCCAGACCCCGTACGGCGACCGAGCGGCAGCTCGACCGGCGCCGGTTCCTGACGGTCACCGGGATCGCCGTCGCCGGCACCGCGCTGACCGCCGCGACCGGCGGACCGGCCCAGGCGGCACCACGACGCACCACCGCTCCCGCCGTCGCCGGTGCCGGCCCGGGCCCGGCCGTCGCCGCCGGCTACCGGGTGCCGCTGGACACCGCCCCGCACACCCGCACCTGGATGGCCTGGCCGGACAGCACCTCGATCTGGCGGAACAAGCTCGCCGGCGTCCAGTCGAACATCGCCCTCATCGCCAAGACCGTCGCCAAGTACGAGCCGGTGACGATGTGTGCCAACCCGGCGAGCGTCGCCAAGGCACGGTCGATGTGCGGCCCGTCCGTCACCGTCATCGGGGACATCCCGGTCGACGACTGCTGGATGCGCGACACCGGCCCGGTCTTCCGCACGAACGGTGCGGGCGGCCTCGACACCGTCGGCCTCAACTTCAACGGCTGGGGCAACCACCAGAACCCGCACGGCAACGACGCCCTGGTCGCGCAGCGCGTCGCCGGCTACCTCGGCCTGCCGTTCACCGCGGCCGGGCTGGTCGCCGAGGGCGGCGCCATCGAGACCGACGCCGCCGGCACGCTGATGGCCACCCGCAGCAGCATCATCAACGCCAACCGCAACCCCGGCATGTCCCAGTCCGCGATCGAGGGCGCGATGTGCGCCGCCTACGGCGCCACCAAGGTGATCTGGTTCCCCGGCATCGCCGGCCAGGACATCACCGACGACCACGTGGACGCCACCAGCCGCTTCCTCGGAGCGGGCGCGGCCGTCGTCCAGATGCCCTTGGCGAGCGACACCGACGCCTGGTCGAACGACGAGCGCCAGCAGTACCAGGCGCTGACCACCGCCACCAGCGCCCAGGGCACCCCGTTCACGGTCGGCCGGATCCAGGGCCCCGACTACAACCTGATCCGTTCGACCGACCCCAACTTCGTCGGCTCCTACGCCAACTACTACCTGTGCAACAACGCGGTGATCTCCGCGCAGTTCGGCGACACCCGGGCGGACACCGCCGCCCGGACCGCCCTCGCCAAGCTGTTCCCCGGCCGCACCGTCGAGCAGCTCAACATCGACTCCCTCGGGGCGGGCGGCGGCGGCATCCACTGCGTCACCCAGCAGCAGCCCGCCGGGTGAGCCCGCCGGGGCCGGATCCGGTCCGCCGACCGGACCCGGCCCCGGACGGAGGCCGGCCCCGCACCCGGTCCGCGAGCCCAGGCCCACGAGCCGGTGTGCGGGGCCGGCCGGTCTCGGTCCTCCCGCTCGGCCCGTGGTTCAGCCGAGCGCGGGGATGTCGTGGGTGGCGCAGTGGATCCCGCCGCCGCCGGCCGCGATCGCGTCGATCCTGACCGGGACGATCTCCCGGCCCGGGAAGTACTGCTTGAGGAGCTGCTGCGCCCGCTCGTCGGCCCTGGCGTCGCCGAACTTCGGCAGGTAGACGCCCTTGGTGCCGACGTAGAAGTTCATGTACGAGGAGACGAAGGCGTCGCCGCGACCGGTGATCTTGTCCGGGTCCGGCTGCTGGAGCTCCACCACCTGGATCTTCTTCCCGGTCGCGTCGGTGGCGTCCTTCAGGACCGAGCGGGCCTGGTCGGCCGAGCGGGACCAGACGTCCGGCGGGGTGCCCGGGAAGGCCTGGTCGAGCAGGACCACGCCGGGGGCGACGAAGCGGGCCAGGCAGTCGACGTGGGCGTCGGTGATGTCCTTGCCCTTCACGCCCGCCAGCCAGATCACCTTGGTCACGCCGAGGACCAGCTTCAGCTCGGCCTCGACCTGGTCCCGGCTCATGCCCGGGTTGCGGTTGTCGTTGACGACGGAGCTCTCGGTCACCATCAGGGTGCCCTGGCCGTCGGTCTCGAAGGAGCCGCCCTCGGCGACCAGCCGGGTCTCGATCCGCTCGACACCGTACTTGGCCAGCACCGTGCGGGCGACCTTGGAGTCGTTGCCGCGCTGCTGCTTGCCGCCCCAGCCGTTGAAGTTGAAGTCGACGCCCTTGAGCTTGCCGCCCTCCTCGACGAAGACCGGCAGGGTGTCGCGGGCCCACAGGTCGTCGACGGCGATCGGCACCACCTCGACCGCCGAGCCGCAGGCCTTCTGCGCGGCGTCCTTCTGCTCGGGGCGGGCCATCAGGACGACCGGCTCACGGGCCGCGATGGCCTGGGCCAGGCCGGCCACGTCCCGGCGGACGTCCGGGAGCTGGTCGCCCCAGACGTTCTCGGAGGCCGGCCAGGACATCACGGTGCGCAGGTGCTTGTCCCACTCGGCGCCGAAGCGGCGCACTCCGGGGGTGCCGCCGGGCCGGGTCGGCAGCACGTCCGGGTCCTCGATGCCGTTGGGGTCGCAGGCGGTGAGGCCGAGGGTGAGGACGCCGACACCGGCGCCGACTCCGGCGACGGAGCGGATCAGGGTACGGCGGGACATGGCGTTGGGCATGCGGGAACTCCAGCTGGGGGTCTGGGGGTCTGGGGGTCTGGGAACTGGCGGCCTGCGGGCCGGTGGCCCGGGCGGTGGAGCGGGGCGGGCCGGCGGGCGGCTACGGCAGGGGTTCGTGCATGGTCGAGCAGTGGATGCCGCCGCCGCCGGCCATCAGCCGGTCGACGTCGATCTGCACCACCCGGCGGCCCGGGAAGGCCGCGGCGAGCGCCTCCCGGGCGGCGGCGTCCTTGTACGCGTCGCCGAACTGGGCGGTGATCACACCGCCGTTGACGACGTGGAAGTTGAGGTAGGAGTCGACGAACTTCGAGTTGCGGGAGCGGACGGTGTCCGGGCCGTGCACGGGGATGACCTGGAGGCGGCGGCCCCGGGCGTCGGTGGCGGCGGACAGGATCGCGAACTGCTCGCGGGCGTCCCGCGCCCAGGCGTCGTCGCGGTCGGCCGGGGGCAGCTGCACCATCACCACGCCGGGGCGGATGAACCGGGAGGTGACGTCCACGTGGTCGTCGGTGATGTCCTGGCCCTTGATGCCCGGCAGCCAGATCATGGTGTCCGCGCCGTAGGCCTCCAGGACGGCGTCCTCGATCTCGTCCCGGCTCATGCCGCGGTTGCGGTTCTTGTTGACCAGGCTGCTCTCGGTGGCCATCAGGGTGCCGTCGCCGTCGGTCTCGATGGCGCCGCCCTCGCCGACGAAGTCCGCGTAGGAGAACCGCAGGCCGCGGCGGGTGGCGATCAGCTCGGCGGCCACGGCGTCGTCGTGGTGGACCTGCTTGTTGCCCCAGCCGTTGAAGTTGAGGACCACGGCGTCCAGGCCGCCGTAGCCGTCCCGGCGGAACACCGGCGCGATGTCGCGCATCCACAGGTCGTCGGTGGGGACGGCGGTGATCACCTCCACCCGGGGGCCGCAGCGGTCCTGGGCCTTGCCGGCCGTCCAGTCGTCGGGGGCGCACATGACCACCGGCTCGAACTCGGCGATCGTCCGGGCGATCAGGGCGATGTCCTCCTGGACGCCGCCCAGGCGCAGTCCCCACACGCCCCGGCGGGAGGGCCAGGACATCCAGGTCCGCGCGTGCGGGACGTCGTCCGCCGGCACCCAGGGGTACGGCCCGGTGGAACGGTCTTCGCGGTAGTGGGTCATGAGGGTCTCCAGATCGTGCGACGGTGCCGGGAAGGGTGCGGGGCCGCCAGGTCCACTCTTCGCGCCGCGACGCACCGGCGCACCACGGGGCGGACCGGCGGCAGCACCCTGCCTGCGGGTTCAGGCTCGCACTGACTGAAAGTTCAGTCAAACTCTTGGGCGTGTCATGACGCATCCTTGACGTTCGCGGTGCGGAGCGTGACGCCCCAGGCCGGTCCCCGGCGGACACCGCCCAATCCGGGGCCCTTCGCGGGCCGTCCCGACGGGCCTCAGGAGCCGAGCCGGTCCACCTCGGCGCCGATCGCGTCGACCATGAGCGTCCGGGCGTGCGCCAGCGGCAGGCTGCCGCTGAGCCAGCGCGTGCTGAGCCCCTCCAGCAGCGCGGTCAGCCGCTCCGCCGCCCCGGCCAGGGCCACCGCCGAGGACATCGGGCGGATCACGCCGAGCAGCTCGGCGATCTCCTGCACCCAGATCCGGGTGGCCCGCGCCAGGTCCTCGCGCAGCGTCTCGTCGAACACCGCGCTCGCCCGCAGCTCGCCCCAGGCGGTGCTGTTCTCCCGCACCTCGGCCGTGTCCTGGAGCTCCAGCAGCAGCGTCTGCTCCAGTTCCTCATGGGCCGTCAGCGGCGGCGCGTCCGCGGCCCGGTCGGTGGTGTAGCGCTCCGCCCGGTCGTTGATGAACTCCAACGTCTGACGGAGGATCCCCGTACGGTCCTTGAAGTGGTAGTAGATGAGCGCGGTCGACACACCTGCCTCCGCCGCGAGTTCCTCAACCCGCAGCCCGCGCACCCCGCGCCGGGCGATCACCCGCGCGGATGCTTCCAGGATCGACGTTTTACGACTGGCCACGATCCACCACCTTACCCGGGTGCCCGGACAAGATCGGACCCGCGGTCTGAAGAGCCGGTCAGGAGGCACCCGGAAGCGGGTCGGGCCCGAACGCGCCCCGGGGCCCGGACGGCGTGGGCCCGGGCGGCGTGTCGGCGGACCGGCGGGCGGGAAGACCCCCGCTACCGCCGTACCCGCGTGCCCGTCCCCACCGCCCTCCCCGATCGGATCCCCGGCCTTGGACTCCCTGCTGCTCTCCCGCCGCGACCTCGACTTCCTGCTGTACGACTGGCTGGACGTCGCCGCCCTCACCCGCCGCCCCCGCTTCGCCGACCACGACCGGGACACCTTCGACGCGGTGCTGGACCTCAGCGAGGCCGTCGCGACCCGGCACTTCGCCCCGCACAACAAGAAGAACGACGCCCAGGAGCCCCGCTTCGACGGCGAGCGGGTGCACCTGATCCCGGAGGTCGGGGAGGCCCTGCGGGTCTACGCCGAAGCCGGACTGATCGGTGCCGCCATGGACCACGAGGTGGGCGGACAGCAGCTGCCGGTGGTGGTGGCCAACGCCTGCCGGGCCTGGTTCCAGGCCGCCAACATCGCCACCGCCGCCTACCCGCTGCTCACCGTCGGCAACGCCAACCTGCTGCTGGCGCACGGAAGCCGGGAGCAGATCGACACCTATGTGCGGCCGATGGTCGAGGGCCGGTACTTCGGCACCATGTGCCTGTCGGAGCCGCAGGCCGGGTCCTCGCTGGCCGACATCACCACCCGGGCGGTGCCGGCGGCCGACGGCACGTACCGGATCACCGGTACCAAGACCTGGATCTCCGGCGGCGACCACGAGCTCGGCGAGAACATCGTCCACCTGGTGCTGGCCAGGATCCCCGGTGCCCCGGCGGGGGTGAAGGGCATCTCGCTGTTCGTCGTGCCCAAGTTCCTGGTCGGGCCGGACGGCACGCGGGGGGCGCGCAACGACGTGGTCCTGGCGGGCCTCAACCACAAGATGGGCTACCGGGGGGCCACCAACACCCTGCTCAACTTCGGCGAGGGCAGGCACACCCCGGGCGGCGCCCCGGGCGCGGTCGGCCACCTGGTGGGCGAGGCCCACCACGGGCTGGCCTACATGTTCCACATGATGAACGAGGCCCGGATCGGCGTCGGCCAGGGCGCCGCGGCCCTCGGCTGCACCGGCTACCTGCACGCCCTCGACTACGCCCGCACCCGCCTGCAGGGCCGTCCGCTCGGGGCCAAGGACCCGGAGTCCCCCCAGGTGCCGATCATCGGGCACCCGGACGTGCGCCGGATGCTGCTGGCGCAGAAGAGCTACGCGGAGGGCGCGCTCGCCCTCGGCCTGTTCTGCAGCCGCCTGCTCGACGAGGAGGCCACCGCCGGGCAGGAGTCCGAGCGGGCCCGCGCCCACCTGCTGCTGGACGTCCTGACCCCGATCGCCAAGAGCTGGCCGTCCCAGTGGTGCCTGGCCGCCAACGACCTCGCCATCCAGGTGCACGGCGGCTACGGCTACACCCGCGAGTACGACGTGGAGCAGTTCTACCGGGACAACCGGCTCAACGCGATCCACGAGGGCACCCACGGCATCCAGGGGCTGGACCTGCTCGGCCGCAAGGTGGTGCTGGACGGCGGTGCCGGGCTGCGGCTGCTCCTGGACACCCTCGCGGCGACCGTCACCAGGGCCGAGGCGGCCGGCGGGGAGGCGGCCGGACTGGCCGCCGCGCTGGCCCGGGCCGTGGCGCGGGTCGAGCGGACCACGGCCGTGTTGTGGTCGACCGGGGATCCGGCGGTCGCGCTGGCCGGTGCCACCACGTACCTGGAGGCGGTCGGCCATGTGGTGCTGGCCTGGATCTGGCTGGAGCAGTTCCTTGCGCTGGGTGACGGCGCGGATGCCTTCCGGGAGGGCAAGCGGCAGGCGGCCCGCTTCTTCTTCCGAGTCGAACTCCCGCGCACCGGGCCGCAGTTCGACCTGCTCGACAGCCTGGACCGGACGGCCGCGGAGTGCCGCCCGGAGTGGTTCTGACCGGCCCGGGCCGCCGGCCCGCCCCGGGGCCGGGCCCCGGTGTCAGCCGGCCGTGGCGCGGGGCCAGGCGTGGTGGTTCCGGTCGATGACGTAGTGGTGGCCGTGCCGCCAGCCGCCCGCGGCCGTGGCGTGCGCGTCCGCGAGGTGGGGGTGGCCGGGCGGCAGGTCGGTGTGCAGGTGCTCCAGGGCGTCGGGGTCGCGGGCCGGCCACAGGGCGGCGGCCCCGACGGCGGCGGCGAGGGCGAGGGCGCCGAGGGCGAGCGCGGTGACGGGCAGTCCGGCACTCGCGGCGAGCAGGCCGGCGAGCGGGTAGGTGAGCAGCCAGCAGGCGTGGGAGAGGGAGAACTGGGCGGCGAACGCGGCCGGCAGGTCGGCGTCGGAGGCCGAGCGGCGCAGCAGGCGTCCGCCGGGGGTGAGGACGGCGGAGCTGCCGGCGCCGACGAGGGCCCAGGCGGCGAGCAGGGCGGCCCAGGTGCCGGCCCCGGCGGGGGCGGCGGTGATCGCGGTGACGGCGGCGAGGACGGCGGGCAGGGCGAAGGCGGCGGGCAGCATGACCGTCCGGTCGCCGACCCGGGCGAGCAGCCGGGGCAGCAGCAGCGCGGTGAGCATCGAGCCGGCCCCGTAGGCGCCGAGGGCGAGCGAGACGGCCCCGGCCGGGCGGTGGAAGTGGTCGCGGACGACGTTGACCGTGTCGACGAACACGAGCGCGCCGGCCGCGGCGACCGCGAGGTCCAGGGCGAGCAGGGCGCGCAGCCGGGGGGTGGCCCGGAACAGCCGGGTGCCGAAGGCGGCCTCGGTGTAGACCCCGGCGGTGCGCTCGGCCGGGGCGGGCTTGGGCAGCACGGCGGAGACCACCAGGGCGGCGGAGGCCAGGAACCCGACGGTCGTCCCGGCGAAGAGCCAGCCGTACGAGACCACCGAGAGCAGCAGCGCGGCGAGCGCGGGGCTGAACAGCGACTCCAGGTCGTAGGCGAGCCGGGACAGTGACAGGGCGTCGGTGTAGTCGCGCTCGGCGGGCAGCACGTCCGGGATGGTGGCCTGGAATGTCGGGGTGAAGGCGGCGGAGGCGGCCTGGAGCAGGAAGACCAGCAGGTAGACCTGCCAGACCGCGTCGACGAACGGCAGGGTGAGCGCGACGCAGGCCCGGGTGAGGTCCATCGCGACCATCAGGGCCCGCCGGGGTATCCGCCCGGCGAGCGCGCCCGCGACCGGCGCGACGGCGACGTAGGCGACCATCTTGATCGCCAGTGCGGTGCCGAGGACCGCCGAGGCGCCACCCCCGGCGATCCGGTAGGCCAGCAGGGACAGCGCCACCGTGGCCAGGCCGGTGCCGACCAGGGCGACGGCCTGGGCGGTGAAGAGGTGGCGGTAGGTGCGGTCGCGCAGCACGGAGAGCATCGGTCCGTCCCGGTTCGCAGGGGTGGTGGGCTCCATCGTAATCAATATGTGCGTACGCGTGCACCTATTGGTTCCGGGCGTGCCCGCACCCGCTGCCCGGGCGGGTCAGTCGTGCGGCGGCAGGTGCCCGATCTGGTGGTCGGCGACGTTCAGCGCCTCGTCGACGAGCCGGCGCAGATGGCCGTGGCCCAGCGAGTAGACGACCCGCCGCCCCTCCTTGCGGGTGGTGACCAGGCCGGCGAGCCGCAGCTTGGCCAGGTGCTGGCTGACCGACGGCCGGGCGGCGCCGGTGGCCTCGGTCAGTGTGGTGACGTCCGCCTCGCCTCGGCCGAGCCGCTCCAGCACGGCGAGCCGGGTCCGGTCGGCCAGCAGCGTCAGCACGGACGCGGCGACGTCCAGCCGCTGCTCGGCCCGCTGCTGCGATCGGTGTGCATCTGCCGGACCCGCGCCACTGCTCATCCGCTCATCGTAGGGCGTGTCCGTGCGCACCTGTGCACATGGGCGGGCCCGGGCCCGGCGGGTGCCGGTGCGACCCGGGTGCGGGTGCGTGCGGTCGCCCCTCGCGCCGGCCGGCGGGGCGCTCCTGGTACGGACGGCGCCATGGGTGCCGGTGGCTCCTGGTCGGCCCAGGGCGCCTGCTCCGCTCGAACGACCTCGCAAGATGATCACCCGATTGACATTTTGCCAGCTCAGCGCGGTGTGTCTGACGGTCCGTAGGGTCCGCTCGGGTGGGGTCGGCGCTTGCGGGGGGTCGCGGCCCGTGGCTGTCTGGAAACCGGCGGGGCCGACCGGTGCCGCCAGCAGTGACCTCGAACTCCATGGAGGAGATCATCATGCGTGCAATCCAGCGCGTCCTGGCCGTCAGTGCCCTCGCCGTCCCGCTCGTGATCGGCTGCGCCGGCCTGGCCTCGGCCCAGGAAGGCCTGGACGCGTCCTGGGGCAAGGGCCAGTTCATCGCCAACCAGAACGGTGCCGGTATCGCGGCCGCCGAATCCTCCGTCAGCCCTGAGGGTGTCTCGCACGCCGACTTCTGGATCTGGGCCGACGACAGCGGTGTCTCCGGCTCCTTCACCGGCTCGGGCGCCACCTGGCAGCAGGGCTGATCGAGCCCGCTCCCAACCGGATAACCGGAACGGCCGGTCGATCCTCGGATCGACCGGCCGTTCGCTGTCCCGGTGTCCGAGCGGACCG
This sequence comes from Kitasatospora sp. NPDC056446, assembly GCF_042796115.1. Taxonomy (NCBI): domain Bacteria; kingdom Bacillati; phylum Actinomycetota; class Actinomycetes; order Kitasatosporales; family Streptomycetaceae; genus Kitasatospora; species Kitasatospora sp. NPDC056446. The sequence goes on from NZ_JBHTRF010000014.1 coordinate 151,262, forward strand.
GCAGGGCGGCGCGGACGGCCCGGGGACGGCCCGGGCGGGGGCGTCATCGGGATGTCATCGGCCGCTGCCACTGTCGTCGGGTGACCTCGGCCGGGCGCGCACCGCATCGGAGAGCGGGCGGGCAGGCCGACTGCGTGGGGAGAAATCGCATGCGAGCACGAAAGATCGGGGCCGCGTCGGCCGGAGTCCTGCTGACGGTCGGGCTGACGGTGGCGCAGGGGGCCACGGCGCAGGGGGCCGCCGCACGGGTGGCCGCCCCGTGCGAGGGCACCTACACGATCGTTGTCGGGGGCACCGGCAGCTCGTGGAACAACGACGGCTTCTACGGCAACATCCAGCAGCACGTCGGGTACCCGACCCAGATCCCCAACGGCGCGAGCGCGCGGGCGGGCGTCAACGAGCTGAACCGGCTGGTCCGCGACCAGCGCGCCGCCTGCCCGGGCCAGCACGTCAAGATGGCCGGGTACTCGCTGGGGGCCGGGGTGGTGCACACCTGGGTCACCGAGAACTGGCAGACCTTCGGCAACGTCAACGCCATCCTCGTCGCGGACCCCAAGCGCCAGGGCCCTCCCGGCGCCAACGGCGGGGCCGTGCCGTTCGGCGGCATCATCGGCGCCCCGCTCGCCGGCGCCGACCGGTTCTTCGGCAACGTGCCGGTCAAGACGATCTGCCACTGGGACTACGTCTGCGACGAGTCCGCGGGCATCTGGACCTACCCGAACAACCACGTCAAGAACTACCCCGAAGACTTCAACATGGACCACCACAACGACGGCGCCAACGAGCAGTGGTACAACGGCGCCTGGTACCCGGCGAGCTGGTAGCCGCGCAGCACCCGTCGGCCGGGTCCGGAGCCGACTCCGTCACCACCTGTCAGTGCCCGGGAGTGCCCGGCCACCGGCGGGTGGTGACGTGCTTGTGCGGCCCGGCGCTTCAGCGGTTCCCGGGGCGGTCCGAGACGGTCCGGGCGGTCCGGGGCGGCCGCGGGGGTGCCGCCCCGTCATCGGGATGTCATCGGCCCTCCCTAGCCTGGCCGCGTACGGACAAAACCCTCAGGCTGCAGGGAGAGGACGGTTCGATGGCGCGGAGGGGACTGAAAGCGAGGCTGCCGGTGGCGGTCATGGCCGCGGCGGCACTGATCGGCACGACGGCGGCCACCGGATCACCGGCCGGCCGCCCGGCCGCGGCCGCAGGAGCGCCGGACAAGCCGACGATCCGCTACACCGAGTACGGGATCCCGCACATCATCGCCGCCGACCTGGAGGGGCTGGGGAAGGGCTACGGGTACGCCGCGGCCAAGGACAACATCTGCACCCTGGCCGACACCTACCTGATGGTCGGCGCCCAGCGGTCCCGCTACCTGGGCCCGGGCGGCAAGGCGAGCCCCGGCCAGAGCCAGAACAGCACCACCAACCTCAACAGCGACCTGTACTTCCAGCGGATCAACGACAACCGGGTGGTGGAGGGGCTGATCGACCAGCCCGCGCCCAAGGGGCCGGAGCCGGAGGTCAAGGAGGCCATCCGCGGCTACGTCCAGGGCTACAACAGGTACCTGGCCGAGACCGGCGTGAACAACATCTCCGACCCGGCCTGCCGGGGCGCGGCCTGGGTGCGGCCGATCACCGAGCTGGACGTCTACCGGCACGCGCACGCCGAGATCATCATGGGCAGCGCCGATCCGCTGCTGGACGGTGAGGTGAACGCCGCACCCCCGGGGGCCTCGGTGGCCGCCGGGCCCGCCGCCGCACCGCCCGAGCTGTCGCCCGAGGAGACCGGCAACCGGATCCGCGAGGCGATGGCCGCCGCCCGGCAACAGGGCAGCATGGGCAGCAACGCCCTGGCGGTGGGCTCCCAGGGGGTGTCCGGAGGCACCAGCATGCTGCTGGCCAACCCGCACTTCCCCTGGCAGGGCAAGAACCGGATGTGGCAGGCCCAGCTGACCATCCCGGGACGGTTCAACGTCTCCGGGGCGAGCCTGCTCGGCCTGCCCGCCGTCAACATCGGGCACAACGACGACGTCGCCTGGAGCCACACCGTCGCCACCGTGGCCCCGTTCGGGCTGTTCGACGTGCAGGTGGACCCGCTGCACCCGACCAACTACCTGGTGGACGGCGTCTGGACGCCGATGACCTCGCAGCAGGTCGGCGTCGACGTGCTCAACCCGGACGGCTCCGTCGGCCGGGTCACCAGGACCCTCTGGTCCACCCGGTACGGCCCGATCACCACCTCCGTCCTGGGCACCCCGCTGCCCTGGATCGTGAGCGCGCACGCGGTGCGCGACGCGAACATGGACAACCTGCGGGCGCTGAACACCTGGTTCCACCTCGACCAGGCCAAGGACGTCAACGACGTGGTGAACGCCCTGGAGACCACGGAGGGCGTCCCCTTCTTCAACACCGTCGCCTCGGACCGCAAGGGCAACGCCCTCTACGCGGACATCCAGTCCGCCCCGAACATCACCGACGCCCACGCGCAGTCCTGCCTCACCCTGACCGGCCAGGTGCTGTTCAACCAGCAGCTGCGGCTGCCCAACGTGCCGCCGGTCTCGATCTTCGACGGCAAGCGCAGCGAGTGCGACTGGCCGAACGACCCGAACGCCGTCGCGCCGGGGCTGATGGACCCGCACCAGCAGCCGCGACTGATCCGCTCCGACTTCGTGGGCAACGCCAACGACAGCGCCTGGCTGGCCAATCCCGAGCAGCCGCTGGCCTTCCCCCGGGTGATGGGCGACACGGCGGCGCCCCGGTCGCTGCGCACCCAGGAGCTGATCCTCACCGCGCAGAACCGGATCAACGGCACCGACGGCCTGCCGGGCCGGGGCTTCACCCCGGAGAACATGCGGCAGCTGCTGTTCGCCGACCACAGCCGGGCGGCCGACCTGGCCCTCAACGCCACGGTGAGCGCCTGCCAGGGCGCGCCGTTCGGGCTCGTCCTGGTGGACGGCAACCTGGTCAACATCAGCGAGGCGTGCCCGATCCTGGCGGCCTGGAACCACGCCTACACGTCGGACAGCCGGGGGTCCTGGCTGTTCGAGAACTTCTGGTTCCTCCTGACGAACGGGCAGGCGATCGAGAAGCTGCCGTGGAAGGTCCCCTTCGACCCCAAGGACCCGGTGCACACGCCCAATTCGCTGGACGCCGGCAACGACGCCGTCCGCAACTCGCTCGCCCGGGCCGTCCTCGCACTGCGCAACGCGGGCATCCCGCTGAACGCGCGCCTGTCGGACGTCCAGAAGGTCACCCGCAACGGCGAGCAGATCCCGATCCACGGCTCGATCCACGAACTGGGCGTGCTGAACGTGGTCACGCCCGGCGCGGTCGACGGCAAGCTCGACATCACCTTCGGCTCCAGCTTCATCCAGCAGACGCGGTTCACCGCCGACGGCCCGCCCGAAGCCTCCTCGGTGCTGGCCTACTCCCAGTCCGCCGACCCGAACTCGCCGCACTACGCCGACCAGACCAGGCTGTTCTCGGCGGGCCAGTGGGTGACGGAACGGTACACCGAGGACCAGATCGCGGCCTCACCGGTCCTGGAGGTCAAGGTCCTTGACTGACACCGCGCGCACGACGACACCCACGAGGGGGAACACCATGACGAGGACGCTCACCCACTGGCGGAGGGTGGTGGCCCTGCTGGCCGCCGTCGTCGGGATCGTCGCGACGGCGACGACGGCCGCCCCGGCCCGCGCCGCCGCCGGCACCGGCGCCGGGGCGCCGCCGAGGATGACGGACGGGTTCGGCCTGACCCAGGTCGACACGGCCGTGGGCGGGCCCACCACCTTCTACCTCACCGTGACCACGCCCCAGGTCGCGGGCAGGCACCACATCAAGATCATCCTGCCGAGCGGCTACTACGACGACCCGGCCAGGCGCTACCCGGTGCTGTACTTCCTGCACGGCTCGCCGGACGACCCCGTCCAGCAGACCTACCCGGCGCTGAGCACCTCCGACGCGATGATCACCGTCATCCCGGACGGCGGCGCCCGCGGCTGGTACGCCAACTGGCTCAACCAGAACACCCCGGCCGGCGCCCAGAACTGGGAGAACTTCCACCTCGACCAGGTGGTCCCGTTCATCGACGCCAACCTGCGGACCGTCGCCACCAAGAAGGCCCGGGCGGTCGCCGGTGTCTCCATGGGCGGCTTCGGAGCCCTCCACTACGCCCAGGACCGCCCCGAACTGTTCGGCCAGACCGCGTCCCTGTCGGGCGACATCGACCTGTCGGCCGACTCCATGGACCTGCGGCTGGCCGTCGTCGCCTCCCTCATCGACGCGCAGGGCGTGATCTGCGGCTCCTCCTCCGGCGCCTGCGACCCCACCAACGACCCGTACAAGCCGGGCGTGGACAGCGACGCCCTGTTCGGCACGCCCTACCCCTTCTTCAACGCCGACTGGCGGTGGAACCAGGCCGACCCGTCACAGCACATGGACAAGCTCGCCGGCGTCGGGGTGTCCGTCTACGTCGGCAACGGACGCGGGGTGGCCACCGATCCGGAGTTCTGGCTGGAGGGCGCGTCCAAGCACGTCAAGGACCGGATGGACGCCCTCGGCATGCCCTACTACTACGTCGACTACGGGGACGGCTCCGCCTGGGGCAGCCAGTGCAACGGCGGCCACAACGGCGGCTGCTGGGAACAGGACCTGCGGGACCTGATCCCCCGGCTGGAACGGGCCTTCGCCTCCTGAACACCGACCACCCGGGTGGCGGCCACCCGGGGCTCCACCGGTACCCGACCGGTGGAGCCCCGGGCCGCTCACCGCGCGGCGCCGGTCAGGCCGAGCCCGGCCTCGTCCCCGCACAGGATCAGCCGGCACGTCCGCCGCAGCAGCCGGCTCGGCGGAACCCCCAGGTCCTCGGCCAGCCGGCGGCGGGCGCGGTGGAACACGGCCAGGGCGTCGGCCTGCCGGCCGCTGCGGTACAGCGCGCGCATCAGCAGCGCGGCCACCGGCTCGTGCAACGGGTGCTCCGCGGACAGCGCGGTCAGCTCGGCGACCGCCTCCGCGCACCGGCCCAGCAGCAACTGCCACTCCGCCTTCCGCTGCGCCACCGTGATCCGGCGCTCGGCGAGCCGCAGCCGCTCCAACTCGGCGAGCGGGCCCGGCAGCCCGGCCAGCAGCTCGCCGCGGAACAGCTCCAGCGCCTGCGCGCAGAGCCGGACCGCCTCGGCCGGCTCGCCCGCCAGGTGGGCCGTCCCGGCGGCGGTGACCAGGCTCTCCATCCGCGCCAGGTCCACCTCGGCCGCGCCGGACACCAGCCGGTAGCCGTACCGGTCGTGCTCGATCACCGAGTCCGGGCTGTCCCCGATCCGCAGCGTCTTGCGCAGCCGGTAGATGTGGACCGGCACCACATTCGTCACCGGCGGCTCCGCCCCCCACACCCCGTCCAACAGCTCCTGCCGGCTGACCGTCCGCCCCGCGCGCAGCGCCAGCGCCGCCAGCACCGCCTGCTGGCGCAGATGCCCCAGCTGCAGCGGCCGACCGTCCTGCCAGGCCTGGAGCGGCCCCAGCACGGAGATCCGCACCCTCGGGCGGGCCGCCCGGACGGCGGTGCTCCGGGGCACCGGGCTCGCCGGCTGGGTGCGCGGGCCGCAACCGGGGGCGACCAGTCCGCAGTCGAAGGCGTGGACGATGGCGGCGGCCCGGTCGCGCAGCCCGAGCTTCACGAGGATCCGCGCGAGGTGCCCGGCCACGGCGTCCTCGGGCACGGCCAGGGCGGCGGCGATCTCGTCGTCCCGCAGGCCGCAGCCGACGGCATGGAGCACCTTGCGCTCCTGACACCCGAGCAGGGCGGCGCTCGGCCGGCTGGTGGTGGCGGTGGTCGGCATCGCTGCTCCCTGGACTCCGGGCCGGCCGGTCCGGCGGGCGCCGTCGACACGGTAGCCAGCGGGCCGCCGGGCCCGGAATCCGGAACGATCCGGAGTGGCACGCGCGGGCCGGCCGGTGCCGTCCCCCGGGCCGGCCGGCGCGTCCTGCGCGGCGGCCGGCCGTCAGGGGCAGCGGACGACGGCGGGGCGGTCCCTGGTGCGGACGGCGGGGAGCCAGGCGGTGGCGGGGCCGGGCAGGCGGATCCGGTACCAGAGGGTGGAGGTGCGGTCCTCCTCGTCGATCACCGGGAGGCCGGTGGGGAGTTGGCAGTCCACGTCGAGGGTGTCGCCGTGCCAGACGCGGGTGGCGATGACGTTCCCGGCGGTGTACGGGCGCAGCGGGTCGGCGGCGAGGCCGAGGCTGCACTGCGGGTCGCGGTCGGTGCGGTCCTGGCAGCCGCGTTCGGCGTTGAACACCCGTATCCGGTACGGGTGTCCGGAGGCGTCCGGGTGCGGCCACAGGGCGGTGGCGGCGACGGCGGCCGTGGCGCAGCCGGCGAGCGCGAGCAGCGCGGCGCGCGGACGGCGGCGGCGGTGGCGCCGGCCGGCCCGGTGGGCGCGGATCCGGGCGAGCAGGCTCTCGGCGGTGTGCGGGGCGCGGGCGGCGTGGGTGGGGGCGAGGCAGTCGGCGGCGAGGTCGCGCCAGAACGGGGGGATGCCGGCGGCCAGGCGCAGGGCGGCGCGGCCCTCGGCGTACTGCTGGGCGGCGGCGCTGCGGGCGGTGGGGGTGGCGCCGGGGAAGGGCGGGAGCCCGGCGGCGAACACCTCGTGGATCACGATGCCGAGCGCCCAGATGTCGGCGGTGGTGCGGACCTTGACGCCGTGTTCGCCGAGCGGTTCCTTCCAGCGCTCCGGCGGGAGGTAGTCGGGGGTGCCGACGGGGGCGGAGTGGCCGTGGGTGCCGGTGAGTTCGATGGCGAGGCCGAAGTCGGAGAGCCGGACCTCGCCGTCGCGGTCGATCAGGACGTTCTCGGGCTTGAGGTCGCTGTGGACCCACCCGGAGCGGTGCAGGTGGGCCAGGCCCTCGCAGATGCCGGCGACGATCCGGCCGCCCCGGTCCTCGTCGACGCCGGTGCCGAGCAGGTCGCGCAGGGTGCCCCGGGCGCGTTCCATGACCAGGACGATCGCGCCGTCCAGCGCGGGGTGGTCGGGGGCGGCCAGGACCAGGGTGTCCAGCAGGCGGACCAGCCGGGGGTGCGGGGCGGTGCGGGCCAACTCGGCCTCGCGGCGGGCGGCTTCGGCGACCTGGCGGGCCTGGCGGGGGGCGAGCCCGGCGGTCGGCAGCACTTTGAGGGCGACCGTGTCGTCCGGGCCGCCGGTGCCCCCGGTGCCGTCCGTACGGTCCGTGCCGGCCGGGCGGGCGGCGTAGACGGTCGCCCAGCCGCCCTCGCCGATCGGCCCGGTGACGGTCCACCCGCCGACCCGGTGGCCCGGCGGCAGCAGGTCCTCGGCGTCCTCGCCGAAGGCCGGGTCGCGCACCATCGGAACCCCTCCCTACCGTCCGGGGTCGGCGGGTTCGGGGCGCGGCAGGAGCGAGAGGTGCTCCTCGCGGACGATGCCGAACTTGAGGGCGAGCCCGACGACGGCCTCGCGCTTGCCGTTGCGGCGGTCCGCGCGGACCGCGTCGTCGGGCACGTCGATGCGCAGCTTCTCGTCGGCGAGGTAGTCGAGGTGCGAGCTGACCGCGCGGGCGGTGAGCCGGGCGCAGGCCGGGTGGCCGCGCAGCCGGGCGACGACCTGCGGGGTGGTGGGCACGGCGGCGGGGGAGCGGTCGCGCAGCCACGGTTCGCAGAGCGCGACCAGGACCAGGAAGTAGGTGGTGGTCTCGTCCATCGAGTACGCCGTCATGGTGCGGCTGGCACCGGAGCCGCCGCGGGCGTCCGGGGACAGGTAGACGTGGTCTGGCGCGAACACCTGGAAGGACAGCGGGGTCTCGCAGCGCGAGGGCAGCACCACCCGGGAGAACTCGAACGGGATCGGCGCGCCGATCCGGCGCGGGGGCACCCGCAGGTACTCGCCGGCGCCCTCCGGGTTCTCCACCAGGTAGGCGTGGGTGTTGCTGAGGTTGCTCAACTGCCAGTGGTCGTCGGTCGCGTGGATCTCGCCCGCCAGTCGGGATACCGTCTCGTCGCCGAGGCGCAGTTCCACGGGTGTTCCGGCGGAGCCCCGGCCGAAGCGTGCCCGCTCTCCCGGGCCCAGCCGCAAGGTCACCGCCTCGTCGCCGTTCCCCTCCGGCAGGTGGACGACAATCCCGCTCACCGTTCCCCCGTTCCGTGCACCGCTCCGCCGTTCGCGTGCCACTTTCCCGTGTCGTGTGCCGACCGTTGCCGGACGGACGAACGTTACCTCTTTGAGCATGACAATAAACAGTTCGGTGCGGGCGGCTTGACGGGGCGACGCGGGGTGTGCCAGGCGGGGGCGGTACGGGCGGGCGGCCCGCGCCGCGGCGGGCGACCCCCCCCCCCCCACCCCCG